>NZ_LECT01000049.1 GCF_001027925.1 Rhodopirellula islandica
CCCGACGCGTGAGCGAGGGACCCACCGGCTCGTTGCAATGGCACGCGATCCCTCGCTCACGCGTCGGGTTAGGATTCAATCCACAAGCCGTCACGCGTTGGGGTTCCATTTTGGCGGGCTTGGAAACCCATCGTACGGAGCACGAACCGGGGATCGTTCGGCGACGAGACGACAAACATCTGTCGTCGCTCCGCGACTGGGGAACTTGTGTGTTGTCGGCGGATGACCTTGGGTTGAAAACCCAAGGCTTTCGGCTGCCGTCGCTCCGCGACTGGAGGTGCGTCCGGGGGATGGAACAACCGCGGAGCGGTGACAGTTGTCAGCCTCGGGTTTTTCAACCCGAGGTCTCGAGTGTCACTCCCTTGACTCGGCAAGCCGCGGAGCGGCGACAGGTGAGCTGAGGGAGATTGAAAAAGTGAAATTCTAAATTGCAAAATCCGGGTGGCTGTGGCGATGACGGGACGCGAACCGGAGGAGCATTCGGCGGCAATCATCGCCCCGGATGGGGCCGGCGTCGGGCATGCCGCGTGGGCCTCGCGGACCGGC